>JAFGTT010000035.1 GCA_016933955.1 Candidatus Zixiibacteriota bacterium | reverse complement strand
TCAGTAATAATAAAGACAATGATTTGGTTTTCGTATAGGTCAATCCTTTCGCAATTAAGACCGGGGTGGCAATTCCTCCGCCCCGGTCTTATTCTCTCTGTTTTATCCATTTTGCTCGCAGTATTCCCCCAATAAAAAAAGCCCTTATGCATCATGCATAAGAGCCTCTATGTTTATGCGGAAGGCGGGATTTGAACCCGCACGCCTGTTCGGCGCTACCCCCTCAAGATAGTGTGTCTACCAATTCCACCACTTCCGCCGATCTTTTTCCGCTCTCACTGGCTGTCGGCCGGAACCGGTAACCCCGGATTTCCCTCGATCCCGCCCTCGGCCGGAACCCCCAGGGAGGTATCACCCACTGGCGGCATCGCCTGCTGGGCCGCCTGCTGACGAGCCATCTCTTCTTGAGCCTTCTCCGTTACAACCGAACCGGAACTTTCGGTGACCTGCCGCCCGGTGCGATGACTCGACATGAAAGCCAGAACGCCGCAGTTGATCATGAAAACAATAGCCAGAACCGTTGTCGCTTTAGAAAGAAAAGATGCCGCGCCGCGTCCGCCGAAAACCGCCCCGGTCAATCCGGATCCGCCGCCGCCGAATGCCCCGGCCAGGCCCTCGCCCTTGGCCGACTGCATCAAAACCACAATCACCAGCAGAACACATACCAGCGTGTGAAAGACTACCATTACCGTAAACAATGTACCATCCTCCGTCTATACAGATGTAATAATTCTCGTAAACTCGTCCACCTTGAGGCTGGCGCCGCCGACCAGACCGCCGTCGATATCGGGCTGGCTTACCAGTCCCGCGGCATTGTCACCCTTCATCGATCCACCATAGAGAATCGAAATATTATCGGCGACATGGCCGTACCGATCGTGCAGTCTTTCCCGAATAAAGGCATGGACCTCCTGGGCCATTTCGGGAGTGGCCGTCCTGCCGGTGCCGATAGCCCAAACCGGTTCGTAAGCGATAATCACTTTCCGCATCTGTTCGGAATCGAGACCGTCAAGAGAGCCGTTAATCTGACCGCTGACAACCTCCTCGGTTTTACCCGCTTCACGTTCGTCAATTTTTTCACCGACGCAAACAATAGGAAGGAGTCCGGTTTTCAGCGCCAGCTTAACCTTCTTATTGACAACAGCATCGGTCTCGGCGAAGAATTCCCTTCGTTCCGAGTGGCCCAAAATAACATAAGAAACCCCGGATGTCAAGAGCATTGATGGGGCTATTTCCCCGGTAAACGCCCCCGACTCGGCGAAATACATATTCTGGGCCCCGAGATAAATACTGCTGCCTTTCAACACCTTGGCGACTTCACTTAAAGCTGTAAACGGAGGACAGATTATCACCCGCGGTTTTTCGGCAGTCCCGACATTGTTTCTAAGCCCCTGGGCGAGTTCCACCGCCTCGCCGAGAGTTTTGTTCATTTTCCAGTTTCCGGCGATTATTGTCAATCTCATGGAATTTCCCTCCTCTCAGGCATCGGTCAGGGCCGCCACACCCGGCAGGATTTTCCCTTCCAGGAATTCCAGGGAGGCTCCACCTCCGGTGGAAATATGCGACAGCTTATCATCAAGGCCGCAATGACTTACCGCCGCGGCCGAATCGCCGCCCCCGACTATGGTAACCGCCCCCCCGGCAGTGAGATCCGCCAGCATCCGGGCAATCGCCATAGTTCCGGTGGCGAATTTTTCATGCTCAAAAACACCCATAGGGCCGTTCCAGAGAACCGTCTTGGCCTGCCCCAGTTCCCTTTTAAAGGCTTTCACCGTTTCCGGCCCGATATCCAACCCCATTCCCCAATCCGGGATACTGTCGACCCCGACCACCGAGGTCTCGGCCGTATCGGATATTTCTTTGGCCACCACAAAATCGACCGGGAAAATCAGCTTGATTTTCTTCTCCCCGGCCTTTTTGAGAATGTCTTTGGCCAGGGCAATTTTATCATCCTCACACAGCGACTTGCCGATGGCCTTTCCCATCGCCTTGAAGAAGGTAAACACCATTCCCCCGCCGATAATAATGGCCTCGGTTTTATCCATAAGATTGGTGATAACATCGATCTTACCCGATATTTTGGCACCGCCCAGGATGGCCGCAAAGGGGCGTTTGGGCTGGGCCAGGGCGCGACCGAGATAGTCAAGCTCTTTTTCCATCAGGTAACCGGCCGCGGACTGTTTGAAATATTTGGTCACTCCCTCGGTTGAAGCGTGCGCCCGATGTGCCGAACCGAAAGCATCATTGACATATATATCAGCCAGCGCGGCCAATCTTTTGGCAAACTCTGGATCGTTATCGGTCTCCTCCTTGTGAAAACGGAGGTTTTCCAGAAGCAGGACATCGCCGTTCTCGAGTGCATCAACCATGGCGTCGACCATATCTCCGACACAATCGGGAGCCATCCTGACCTCGGTCTTCAATAATTCTGATAATCTGACGGCTACCGGCTTGAGCGACATTTCGGGAACCGCTTTGCCCTTGGGACGTCCCAGATGACTGCAGAGAATTACCCGGCCGCCATCGCCGATGATTTTCTTGATAGTCGGCAGTGAACCGACAATCCGGCGGTCATCGGTGATATGCTGTTTATCATCGAGAGGAACATTGAAATCCACCCGGACCAGCACCCGCCGTCCGGCAAAATTGATATTTTTTATAGACAGCTTATTCATAGCTCTCCTCCAGGCCAGAGGCCGGTGAAGAAGATGCTCGTTTAGAGCATCTTCTTGATCATGTCAACCATGCGGCACGAGAATCCCCACTCGTTATCGTACCACGAAAAGACCTTGACGAAATTCCCCTGGGCCATGGTCAGTCCGGAATCGAACACGGAACTGTGGGCATTACCGATAATATCCGTGGAGACAATCGGCTCCTCGGTATATTCCAGAATCCCTTTCATCGGACCATCGGCGGCCTTCTTCATGGCCTGATTGATACTTTCGACAGTCGCTTCCTTTTCCAGGATGGCCGCCAGATCGACAATCGAAGCATCCGGGGTCGGGACCCGCATGGCACATCCATCCATCTTGCCCTTAAGAGCCGGGATAACTTCCGAGATAGCCTTGGCGGCGCCGGTTGTGGTCGGGATCATCGACAGTGCGGCGGCCCGGGCCCGGCGTAAATCTTTATGCGGCAGATCGAGAATTTTCTGGTCGTTGGTATAGGAGTGAATGGTGGTCATGAAACCTTTGACAATACCGAAATTATCCAGAAGAACCTTGACCACCGGGGCCAGGCAGTTGGTGGTGCAACTGCCAATGGAAATAATATTATGTTTGCCTTTATCGTATTCCTTGTCGTTGACACCGATCACAAAGGTTCCATCGGGTTTCTTGGCCGGGGCGGAAATAAGCACTTTTTTGGCGCCGGCGGCGATATGTTTACCGGCGGAATCGCGATCGCGGAAAAGACCGGTCGATTCAACTATAACTTGCGCCCCAAGTTTACCCCAGGGCAGATTACCGGGATCGCGCTCGGCCATAATGGGGATCTTCTTCCCATCGACAATCAGGTTTTTGTCATCGTGGCCGACCTCACCTTTGTACTTGCCATGAATCGAATCATATTTGAGAAGATGCGCCAGGGTTTTGGCATCGGTTATATCGTTAATACCGACAATCTCGACATCGGTCCTATGGGCCGCCCTTAGGACCAGGCGCCCGATTCGTCCAAATCCATTGATTCCAACCTTGATCGACATAAAATAACCTCCTGGTCAATTATGATATAAGTTCATTTGCTGAAGACGTAGCCCACTCCGAGAGTTATCGACCACCCGGAATAATCCTTTACCTGGGCTAGATTTTTCCCGAATTTAACCGGGACATACTTGGCGTTGGATGTCAGGGCCAATTGACTCGTTAGCGGCAAGTCTATGCCGCCGCTGAGCATATATGTAAATTTTGCCCGGCTTTCCTCGTATACAAAACCATAATAGGAAGAATAATATTCATCATAGCTGATAACATTCTGACTGCCGTAAACCAATCCCACTCCCGGTTGAAGGTAGAGATGAAAGGGTATATTGTCTATCTTATACAACGGGTAAAATTTCGCGGAGACGAAAATCGGATACAGATTAACCGAACTGGTGAAGGTGGTGACTCCCAGTTCATCATCGCGCCGATATTCAACATCCCCCCGGCTGTAAATACCGATCATGATTTCGACGGCCAGGGGTCGGGCGAGACGATGAGCATAGAAAAATTCGGCATAAACACTGCTTTTGGAAAAATCGATTTCTTCGGTTTGTGTCCCATTATCACCGGTATTGGTCCACACTCCAATACGGCCGCCGGCCATATGCCTGTCAAGAAATCCGCTCCGGGTAATCTCAATACTCAAAACCTCCCGGAAGGGAATCAGAATCAATACAGCCAGTAATGGAATTAAAACGATTGACTTTTTAAGCACTCGGCACCTCATCGGTGTTTATCATATATTTACATGTTTCTATTCAATACGCAATCAGTACGTTTATCGGCCTGTTTTATTTATTTAATGCCATTATATATATTTTTTTACCTTTATAATCCAGAAGAAGTTCAAATTCCTGTAACAGCAGATTACCCATATTACCATTGACTCGCAATGATCCGATAACTCCGGTTTCGGATTGAGCGATTAAAAGCGGCGGTTTGCTTATTCGTACCGCCCCGATCTGAAAATCATCGCCCGTAGCGGCATAAACATCGGACAGCCCCCCAACCCCGCCAAGATTGCCCTGCATGGTATCAATGTTGGTGAAAGTCTTCGCCAGGTCGTTATCCTCGACAAATGAATGATGCAGAATGAGACTGAAAGGATTACCCAGATCAATCAGGAACTTGCCGTCCACATCGCCGTATCTGGCATTCACCAGCGGGATTTTCATGATATATTCGAAATCGATACCGAGGCTGGAATCGGGTGGTACAAATGTTTCCGGATTATACAGCACCATGACCGAATCGGCATAATTGATTTTTATCGGGAACCGTGATAAGAGATCATGTCCCAGAACTCCCCCGATTTCCCCCGGGGCATCCAGCGCCATAGCCGAAAAATCTATGACTCCAACGACTTCATCGTAAATCATCACTCCGCCGACAGCCAACGAATCGATTCGGGTCAATGAGGCGCTTCCATAACCAGCAATTCCTTTGGCCGGAAGATCCCCCTCCGGTTTAAGACCAATTTTCTCGGCATATTCACGATCGACTACATTGGTTCCCGCCCCTGAATCAAGAATAAAGAACTCCGGCGGCAGCCCATTGATCGACGCCTTAAGGAAAATGTGGCCATTGTGATAAACAAACGGCACCACCACGGAATCGCGATCGACCGGGAAGACAAAATTGTCGGCACCTTCGGGAATCATTTCGAACAGCGAAAAATCGACTGGCACATTGAATTCAATAGTATCGGTTACGGCCGTCATATTGAGTTGGGGAACCGATGACTTACTTTTACTGACAAACGGAATTTCCATTCCATCGATCATTCGGAAATCGGACAGGTAATTCATGATAGAAATTTCATCGAGTCTTTCTTCGACTATTTCCAGCCGGCGGCTGGCAGTGTTGAAATACAACCAGAGTGAATCGCCGAAATCGGGAACGGCCGAAAAAACATGATAAGAAATTTCTTCCATCGTGGTATCGCCGGCATATTGCACCTGACCGCTCAGGCAGTTATCGAGAAAATAACACATACCGGTCATATAAACGCCGGAAATAATATTTTTCCTGTCACCGCCGGTTAATTCCATGTACTGGCCGTTCTGATCCCTGATCCAGGCCGTTTCCCCGTCAAAGCCCTGGGTCATTTTCAGAATCCCCAAATCTATTTCAGTATGCATCATGCCCGGCGCGGCATAAATAAATTCCGAGTGCCCGGTAAGACCGGCCATATCTATCCGGGCCATAGCCCGGATGGTCCCTATGGATTTTAATTTTTGCAGTTCATCCGGGGTTATCATATTTCCGATCTCAAGAGCGAACGAAATTCCGGCTATCCCTGCTATCAGGCTTGACAGCACAAAAATCAATTTTAACGACTTCATAATATCTCCCATTTTATTTCAGTTAATATTCCGTCCAATAATAATCGGCCATAACCATCAAACCGACCAGAATCCATGACATTACCAGTGATGTTCCGCCATAACTCAGAAACGGTAGTGGCAATCCTGTTACCGGGGTCAATCCAAGAGTCATTCCGACATTAACAAAGAACTGAAAAAAGAGAATGGTCAGGGCGCCCCAGGCCAGGTTGGAGGCAAACCGGGAGCGACAGCGGGCGGCGATTTTTATACCCCGATAAAAAATGAAGGCGAATATGGCCACCACAATCAGGGTTCCAAGAAGACCGAATTCCTCGCCGAGAACCGAAAAAATAAAATCGGTATGTCTTTCTGGGAGGAATTTCAACTGGCTCTGTGAACCGCCCAGGTAACCTTTACCGAACAATCCTCCCGAGCCGACCGCGATCTTGGATTGAATAATCTGATAACCGGTCCCGCGGGGATCGCGCCCGGGATCAAGAAAAGTCAGGATTCGTAATTTCTGATAGTCGGCCAGCCGATTCCAGACAAAGGGCGTAACCATTCCGAAAGCAAGGTTAATAATGACCGTATAAAAACTGAAAAGCAAACCCGGTCGGACCATCATAAGAACGATAATAAGAATAATCAGGTAAATGACCCAGGTTATCCAGTGAAAAGCCGCCATCAAGGAAAACAACGGCGAAATTATCAGAAGAAGATAGACCGGTGATAATCCCGACCAGAACCAGAGACTCAACAAAAGAGCCACAAAAACCAGGGATGTCCCCAGATCAGGCTGGCGCATAATTAAAATGACCGGGACAAGGGTCAGCAATCCGGAAATAAACAGCCGTCGTTTGGAATGCGGCGGTAATTTGGTATAGGCCAAAAACCTCGAAAGAGTTATCAGAAGAGCCAGTTTGGCGGTATCGGAGGGAGTCAGATTGACCGGCCCGAATGAGAACCATCGAGCCGCCCCGTATTTGGCCTGACCAATAAAGAGGACCAGAATCAGAAGGACTAAAGTCAATCCATAAAAAAAATAAGCCAGGTAATCGAGCATCCGGAGCGGGAGATTAATCGCGGCCATGAAAATAACCAGCGATATTAATAACCATAGTAGTTGCTTGATATAAAAATTCAGGGATTGATCGGTGGCGGCATCGAATTGCGCCGAATAAATCAAGAGGACACCGATAATGGAAAGAGCCAAAGCCGCCAGAATCAGACGCCAGTCAAGATGTTTATATACCAGGGTCATTCCCCACCATCCTGTATGGGCGGATTTGAGGCCGCCATAGAATCTTTCTGCGTCAGGTAATATCGCATAATCCGGCCGGCGATCGGTGCGGCAACTTCGGAACCATGACCGGCATTTTCCACCAATGCTACCACAACGATTCGCGGATCATCGGAAGGAGCAAAAGCGGCGAACCAGGAATGATCCTCACCATGAGGATTCTGAGCGGTTCCGGTTTTCCCCGAAATATTATAATATTTATTCCTTAGACCCCTGGCCGTTCCGCGTTCTCCCTGAACCACCAATTCCAGAGCCTCAGTCAAAATTGTCATGGTTTTTTTGGAAAACGGAAGAGTGAACGAAAGGACCGGCGCGACATCTTCATGACTGCCATCGGGATGAATAATCTCCTTCAGAAGATGCGGTCGATAAACCTTACCCTCATTGGCCAGACCGCAGTAAAACTGGGCCAATTGCAGGGGGGTGATGGTAAACTCGCCCTGTCCGATGGCCAGATTCAGAACCAGATACGGAGTCCACTTATGCGGGCCATAAAGCTTATCATAATAGGCCGAATTGGGAACTATTCCGGCCAGTTCGCCGGGTAAATCAATGCTGGTCTTTTTGCCGAAGCCGCATCTGCGAGCATACTCACCCCAGGCATCGACTCCCATCATCTGACCCAGTTGATAAAAATAAACATCGCACGACTGCTCGATGGCGTGAACCATATTCAGTTTTCCATGTCCACCCCGCTCCCAGCATTTGAAAAAACGATTCCCGAATTGCATTCCGCCAAAACAGGGTTTAAGCAGATATTCCTCGGTCACCAGCCCAAGCTCCAGAGCCGCCCCGGCCGTAATTAACTTGGCGGTCGAACCCGGCGGATACAAACCCGTCAGAGGTCGGTTTAAAAGCGGATGGTTGGAGTCGGAGACAATTTGCTCCCAGATCTCGGGCGCAATCACACCTGAAAAAATATTGGCATCGAAATCCGGAAAAGAAGCCAGGCCGAGAATATCCCCCGTTCTCGGATCCATTGCCACAACGGCGCCACTGTAATCCAGACTATCGAACTGGGAGACTATGAATCTTTGCAAATCCCGGTCAATAGTCAAAATCAGATCATTACCCGGGACAGCCGGAGTTTTTTCTTTACCTTCATATGGGCCGACAATCTGACCCCGGGCGGACACCTCGATAAACTCGGTTCCCTCAATACCCCGGAGAAGCCGATCATAAGTTTTTTCTATGCCCTGTTTCCCGACCAGGCTACCGAGGCGATAATCCCGTTCGCCGCCGGATTTAATTTCCTCAGGAGATACTTCACCGATATGTCCTATAAATGTGGCGGCCGATAGAGAATCGGCATAGCGGCGAACCGATTCGGCGCTGTAGGTAATTCCCGGGTAACTCTGGCCCTGTTCTTCGAGGATCGATATAATATCGATCCCGAGCCCTCTCTTGATCGGGGAAGGAATATAGCGACTGATAAAATTGGCTTTGGCTCGTTTTTCAATATCATCTTCATCCATTTCGAGCAGCACCGATAGCCTGGGCAAAGTGACATCTTTTACCCGTTCGAAGGGCACCAGGGAAACGGTAAAAGACAGACGATTATCGGCGATAACCTGCAGGTTGCGGTCGTAAACCAGACCGCGTTTGGGTATAACCGGCTGGATTCGAATACGATTGCTTTCCGATTGCTCCTGAAACATGCGGTGTTTAAGGACCTGGTGATACACCAAACCGCCAATAACAGCCAGGAGAGCCAGAATAACAAAGGCCCCGCCGATTTTTTCCCTCAGATCGGTTCCGATAAAAAAACTTTTCATGTTAAAAGAGCGCTTTTGCCTTTTGCCAGGTTATACGACCGTCTTTGAGCTGAAAGAAGAGCCAACCGATAATAAGTGAATAAACGGTTCCGGGTATAATTGATCGAAAGAACATATAGATGAAATCGGATGTTGAAATCAACAGGGTCATCAGAATCCCGTGAATGAATAAAAAAGCCGCCAGTATCAGTATCCTTGAAAGACTCGAATCCAGATTCAATTTGGAGCTAATATGATTGGCTGCTAAACCTATGGCCGGCAAGGCGAACATTTCCCAGGGCATCAGATCAAGTCTCTGCGTCCCGGCAATAATCGCCGCGCACAGGGCAAACCAGAGTGTCGTGGTTTCACCTTTATACAGGGCCACCATAGTCACCAGAAGAGCGGTTAGATCAATCACGGCACCGTAAATGGATGTAATGTCGGCCAGGATGGTCAGATGCAGTGCCAGAAGAAACAGATACAATATATAAGGAATAATTCTCATGATTCTTCACTGATTAATATATACAATTCATCAATCTCAAAAAAGTTGACGGTCGGTTTCAGGCGAACCGACTTGAGAATGTCACCCCGCTCGGCCCAGACCGTATCAACGATCGCCACTGAAAGACCCGACGGATAAACACCGCCCAGGCCTGATGAAATAATCAGGTCTCCCTCTTTAATATCGGAATCGGCCGGGAGATTGTCGAAGTACATCCCCAGAGCAGGAGAAAAACGAACAATACCTATCTGGCGGCTCTCGGCGACCCGTCCGGAAACAGCATTGGCCGGATCGGTCAGAAGAATAACGGTGGCATGATCAGGCATCACTTCCTTGATTTTTCCCACCAGACCGAACCGGTTGACCACCGGTTGATTGATCCGGATGGAATCGCGGCTGCCCTTATTTATCATTGCCGCTACCGGATATATATTCTGCATCAAGGCCACTATTTTGACCGGAACAACCCGGAAATTTTCAGGAGGTTCGAAACCGAGGAATTCACGTAATCGCTGATTCTCCCGCCGCGCCTCGGTCATCACATTAAGTTGAAGTGAGGACTCGGCAATCAGACTTCGCAATTGCCGGTTTTCCTCGGCCACATCCTGCAAACCGATGATATAATGCTTGAATTTCGAAAAGGGACTGAAAAAAACGGTCGCGGCGATATTTCCCAGCAGAGGTCTGAAAAAACCGGCCGAAAACACCGTTAATAGAAATATAATCGACGCCAGAATAAGGCTGATAAACCGACGATTTTTATAAAAAACCGCCGAGAACCATGTCATCGCCAAGGCCTCCCTGCCCTAGATATTTTCTATTCCACCGTATCAATCATCTGGAGCAGTTCCCCAGGTGAGGTAACAGACATCATTTTCTTACGATTTTCTTCCGACTTCATTATGTACGATAGCCGGGCCATGACATTAAGGTGTGCCCCGATTGCATCCTCCGGTGCGGCTATAAGGAAAAAGAGATGAACCGGCTTGTGATCCATTGCGTCGAAATCGATACCGCCATCGGATCGGCCGAAGGCAATGACGATGCCTTTGGTAGCCTTCGTCTTGGCATGCGGAAAGGCAACCCCGTAACCAACCCCGGTGGTTACCAGTTCCTCGCGATCCCTGACATCTTTCAGCAGTTCCTCGCCGTCTTTAACAAGTTGAGATTTGGAGGCAAGCTTAACCAGTTCATCGAGAATTTTATCTTTTTCTTTCGATTTCAGATTGAAGGAGATAAGTTCTTCGGAGCAAAATTTCGATAATTTCATATAGCAACCCCTGCCTAAAAACTTTCCGCTTCGTCTATGAGGAGGACCGGGATATCATTCTCCACCCTGAAAGCCAGACGACAGCTTTGGCAATTAAGTCTGTTTTCATCCTTTTTATACGTCAATTCCCCCTTGCACTTGGGGCATACTATGATTTCCAGTAAACGATCAGAAAGAGCCATAGCAAATACCTCCTATTCCTGGTATACTCCCATACGGCGGAATTTCTCCAGTCTCTGTTTCAACAGCTGATCGGCCGGAAGTTTTTCCAACTCAAGAATGGCCGACGTTATTTTGGTCTTAACCGCGGCGGCCGCAAGATCATGGTTGTTATGAGCGCCACCCGGCGGCTCCTTGATAACTTCATCAATAACTTTCAATTCCATATTATCGGCGGAAGTCAATTTGAGCCCCTCAGCCGCCTCGGAGGCATGACTGGAATCGCGCCATAAAATGGCCGCACAGGCTTCCGGGGAGATGACCGAATACCAGGCATATTCAAGCATATAGATTCGATCGCCGATACCGATACCCAGAGCCCCGCCGGAGGCTCCCTCGCCGATAATGACAATGACGATAGGCACGGTTAAAACGGCCATTTCGCGTAAATTGCGGGCGATCGCCTCGGCCTGGCCCCGCTCCTCAGCTCCGATACCCGGGAAAGCTCCGGGAGTATCAATGAGGATGACAATCGGCTTGTTGAATTTCTCAGCCATCTTAAAAAACCGTAACGCCTTGCGATAACCCTCGGGGTGCATCATTCCGAAATTACGATACAGCTTCTGCTTGGTGTCGCGCCCTTTCTGCTGGCCGATAATCATCACCTGGTGTCCGTCAATCCGGGCAAATCCGCCTACCAGCGCTTTATCATCGGCAAAATACCGATCGCCATGAAGTTCGATGAAATCGGTCGTCATGCGGTTAATATAATCGAGGCAGTAAGGACGACGAGGATGCCGGGCCAGCTGGACCTTTTGCCATCGGGTCAGGTTGGTGAATATATCGTGACGCATTTTCTCCACCTTGCCTTCAAGCAATTTAATCTCGCCTGACAGCTCCAGATTGGCCCCGGAAGCAAAATCCCGCATATCGGAGATTTTCTTCTCCAGTTCCACAATCGGTTTCTCGAAATCGAGAATTTGTCTTTCTTCCATACTCAAATCCCGCCGGTAACCATAGCCTAACCGGCCGCATTATCTTTTTTCATACGGGAAATTAAGATAAAATATATTATGAAAATTACAACCATAAAAAGGATCAAAAAAGTCAAAACCATAACCCGGCTGAATAATATCATGGCCAGGGAAATGAAGCCGAAAAACAGGCCGGTCAGGTAAAAAAGGGCAACAATCTGCCTCTGGTTCAGACCGGCATAGGCCAAATAATGGAAAATATGCCGCCGGTCGGCCTTCATAACATTTTTGCCGGCCGCCAACCTTCGGAAAAATGACGATACGGCCTCGATCAGTGGCACTCCCAAAACCACCAGGGGCATAAAAAGGGCCGCCGTCGCAAATGATTTAATAGGAAAAACCAGCGATATTACGGCAAAAAAATAACCGATTAAAAGGGAACCGCTGTCGCCCAGAAATATCCGGGCCGGATAGCGGTTATAAATCCAGAAAGCCAGAAGCGCCCCGAAAAGGGCCAGGGAAAAAACCACCACCCCCTCGACCTGAAATAAAAGACCGATTATTGCCAGGGTAATCGAGGCTATGACCGAAACACCGGTCGCCAGACCATCCAGGCCATCAATTAAATTCATGGCATTTGACAAAGCAATCACCCAGACAACCGTGATCAATACCGCAAAACCACCGACCGGAACCGAACCATAGATGGGGACCGATATGAATTCAACGGATAACCCCCCGAAAAACAGAACCAATCCGGCCAGAGTCTGAATGGCTAATTTCAACCAGGCTGATAACGGTTTTAAATCATCAACTAAACCCACCAGGTATATCAGTAGCGAGCCAGCCAGTATATTAGGGAGAGCCGGGAAAAGGTCGTCAAGACCATCCTCCACAAACAAAATATAGAGCAGAAGGCTGATCCATACGGCCGCCAGAATGGCTGTTCCGCCAAGAATCGGGGTTGGTTTTTTGTGACGTTTATGTCTCCCAGGGTAATCCAGCAGTGAATATTTCCAGCACAATCTGATAATTCCCAGGGTCAGTATCAGAGAAATTATGAACGATATAAAGATAAGAATTAGAAAGTTAAAATTCAGCATATCCGTATCCGCCCTGAAAGGGGCTATTTTTCCCGCAACAGGTCTTTCATTGTTAACATAGTAAAGTTAATAATCAAGGCTACGGGCAATAAAAAAAGCGAAAAGCCGTTAGGATAATGCTTGAGGAAATATTTCCAGGCTGACAGGTGATGGTGAAAACGTCGCCTAAAGCTCGACGCCGGGGTTCCCCGTCCCCATAAATGAACGGCTCCGGCCCCGGGGACGAAATAAACGGTTCGATCGGCCCGCGAGATACGCAAACACAAATCAGTATCTTCCATAAAAAGAAAAAATCTCTCATCGAAACCGCCGATTTTCAAAAAAAACTCCCGTTCCATCATCAAACAGGTGGCGGCGGCGGCAGGAACCGATGTTATTTTATCAAAATCACCTAGGGTGTACCGACCATGTCCCGATTTGTCTTTGCCCGCCGCAAGGGCCGAACCGCGGGAAAAGAAGATATTCTTCATATCGGGGAAATTACGGCAGGTCGGTTGAAAAGAATTATCTTCATTTCGCAACCGGGCGGCTACCGCGCCGGCATCAGGTCTGGCTCCGAAAACTTCAAGTAACTCGCTCAAGCACCCCTTATCGAGAATAAGATCGGGATTGGCAAACAGGAGATACTTTCCCCGGGCAACCTCGGCGGCCCGGTTGTTTCCGGCCGCAAATCCAAGGTTTTTATTCGATTGAATGATTTGAATATTCGGCGAAACCGAGCGAATGGCGTTAATCGTAGCATCGGAGGAATTATTATCGTACACCAGGACTTCTCCCCTGACTGATGCCATTTCAGCCATCAGAGATTTGAGAGCCGGAACGATATTACTCTCGGAATTGAAAGTAACCATAAGGGCAGAGATTTCGATAGGTGAAGGATTCAAAGGAGACACTTATTTCAACTTGCCAAAGATTGACATTAATCTCAAATACCAGACTTTCCAGATGGCTTCCCGGACAATTTTCTTGGACATCTTGGAACTTCCGAATTCGCGGTCGGTAAAGATGATCGGGATTTCCTTGATACGAAATCCCTTCTTCCAGACCCGCATGGATAGCTCAATCTGGAATATATAACCGTTGGATCGGATAGCATCGAGATCAATGGCCTGAAGAACTTCCCGTCGAAAACATTTGAAACCGCCGGTCCCGTCTCTTACCGGTAAGCCGGTCACCAGCCGGGTATAAGTATTGGCATAGTACGACAAAAGCAGCCGGCTCATGGGCCAGTTGACGACATTGACACCCGAAATATATCTCGAACCGAGAACCAGGTCGCAATCTTCAATGGTTCTGAGAAAATCCGGAAGATATTTGGGATCATGCGAAAAATCGGCATCCATCTCGAATATATAGTCGAAGCCGCGTTCCAGGGCCCATTTGAAACCGGCCAGATAAGCCCGGCCCAGGCCCTCTTTAACCGTTCTGTGGAGGACATTAATACGAGCATTATCCCCGGCCAGGCGGTCGGCGATTTCCCCGGTTCCATCGGGCGAACTATCATCTACTACCAGAACGTTGATTCGTGGATCCTTTTCCAGAACGGCGGCGATTATTCTTTCTATGTTTTCTTTCTCATTATAAGTGGGAAAGATAATCAGGGCCTTTTTATCGTCAGTCATTATACTTGAACCGTCTTTTTCTTTTCAATAAACCACATTACTAAATTGACGATTAATATAGCCCCGATCAAGATAAGTGTCAAGATCGTCACTGTCTTCGCCGGGGCACTATCTGAGCGGTTATACTTGAAAAGAACCTGTCCGGTTCCGGCCTTGATCGGAACCGCCCGGAAAGAGCCATCGGCCCGCAGGATATCAACCTTCCGGCCATCGGCAAAGGCCTCCCAGGATCGATAGTAATTGTCGGTGAGAACTAAAATAGCATCATTCTGAGCCCGGCAGTTGATTAATATGGAATCATTGGCATATGATACTATCGTCACCGGATTATAAACAGTATCGATCGGCTTAAACTGATCCGGTAGCGGCTCCTCGAGATATACAAACCGCGAGAGATCGCGATCGCCGGCCATGATACGAGGATAAATATCCTTTCTTTCCGGGATGATTTCATATCCGCCGGCCAGAAAAGCCCGAGGCAGGGCATTATCGTTTTCATATACCTTCAGACGCCCGAAATCCCTGACCAGCCGAAGGGAATCCGGTCCGAAATAATTCGGCGGTAATTGCATCTCCTGGGGAGCCAGGATATAACGGGTATTAACCAGATTGAGAAAATGGGGATTGATTAAATTGGATTGTGCCGAACCTCCAAGAAGATCATCGTACCAGCGGAGCTGATTACCATGGTAACCGGTGACCACTTCAATATTGAAGAATGGAAGATAATTCTGCCTGACACCGGCCTGATTGGCCAGATTTAAAACCCGGAATTCCCCTTGAATATTACTGAAAAACTCGGTCAGGGCATTGGCCGAAAAAGCCGGTTTATAATCGAAAATACTGACAAACCGGGAATCAAAACGAACCCCGTCGATCATCATCACCAAAGGTATAAAAAGAAATACCAGCGCTCCCGTTTTTCGCGAAACAACCAGCCAGATCAAAACGGCCACTATGGCTATAAACAAAAACATCAGCCATAATCCGGTTTGCAGGTTGGGCAGGTTCATTAGAGCCAGATTCCATTTGGACATTCCCTGACCGACCATGGCGGTTTTAGCGTTACCGTAGAAAATTGAGCTGTACAGGGAAAGCATCCCCTCCCCGGCTCCGGCAAACAGCATGGCCAGAATCAAGATCACGGCCGGTACTGCTATTATATATGTTACCAGCTTTTTTCGAGTACGAGATGATTTTTCGAAAGCGCGATCCAAAAGATATTGGACGCCCATTCCGGCCAAAAGTGACATCGAGAACAGAAATATAAACATGATAGTCGATGGCGCCCGAAGGGATTTCACCATCGGAATTAAATAATAGAAAACTCTGAAAAACGGTGTACTGCCCCCGAGAGCATAAATAAAAGTGAACAAGGCCAGAGCCCCGAAGAAAATACTTTCTTTTTTTCGGTAGAAAAAGAGACCGATCATGGCCAGAAAAAGAGTGATAGTACCGGCATACTCGGAATTATCTTTAAAAGCATTCTTGCCCCAGTAATAATTGCCCTCACCACTGCTTGTCCCGGAGAATTCGGGGATAGCCGCCGAAACCGCCTCCTCGGCATGCATCGACCATGACGTGGCCCATTCATAACCCCGCTTGCTTTCCGCCCGGGGCGAAAAATTCTTGGTGTACACATATCCGGGATAAAATTGGATTGCCGAAAGAAACAGCCCTATCACTACCGCCGCCGCCAGGAGTACTCCCGGAGAGATCACTTTCGCAATGGATCCGATCTCCCGGTACAGAACGACAAGCTTGAAAATACCATAAAGTGCCAGAGCCCAGAGGGTATAGTACGACAACTGCGGATGGGGGCTGAGAATAATAATCCCGATGACCAGACCCAGCAGAGTGAAATTCAGGATCGGTTTTCGATCAAAAGCACGGTCAAGAAACAGGATTGTCAATGGAAATAGGGTTGCCACGAATATTTTTCCATCATGGCCCGGTGCCACCATCGAGACAATAACCCCGGCGAACATATATCCTGCCCCGGCCACTGCCGAGGCTGTCTTCGACAGCTTGAATTGCCGGGCCGCAAAATACATAAAGAGCCCCGACAAATAAATATGAATAACCAGGTTTATTCCCAGGTTGCGATAAAAATTCCCGACGAATTTAAGAATCGACAGGGGGTAAAAAGTATCGCCGTGAAAAGCATCGATAAAAGGCATTCCGCCGAATATATAGGGATTCCAGACCGGAACACTTCCGTGAGCTTTGAAGTACTCCACATAAAAATGGCGAAAAAACAAACCGGCGTTAAGAGTATCGGAACCGAACAGCATCTTGTCGGAAAAAAGAAATTGGCGGAATAAAATAATCACGCCGACCAGCATCACCGCGGCAAAGGCCGGGAAAAACCAGGGGGATTTTTCTATGCTCTGGAAAATATCGG
Organism: Candidatus Zixiibacteriota bacterium; assembly: GCA_016933955.1. Classification (NCBI taxonomy): domain Bacteria; kingdom Pseudomonadati; phylum Candidatus Zixiibacteriota; species Candidatus Zixiibacteriota bacterium. Next base: position 7,163 of record JAFGTT010000035.1, on the reverse strand, counting down.
CGGCGCGGCCGGTCTTCTCTGCTTTTCTTTTTGCGGCGGCCAAAATCTATCTCCCGTATATAAATTGAATAAGGTTCAATCGGAATTACGGTTCTTCCCGGTTATCCGTGCTGTCATCAAGCAATTTCCTGCGAACCGCCGACAACTCCTCCTTCATGGCAGCCAGGCTTTCGGCCAGAAAACCGAGAATGAAGAGGGCCGATCCGAGCCCGATCAGGAGCAATACCAGGTAGAGCATGGGACGGAAACCCTGCTCCTCGACAAACCTTAGATACAGAGCATATAGGCCAACCAGGGTCCCTAACCCAAAAAAGATAAAGCCGATCATTCCGAAAAAGAGTAACGGTTTTTTCAGAAGCGACAGTTGGGTTTTAACAGCCAGCATATCGAGAACCCCGACCGCAATTCGGAATAATCCTGAGAATTTCGATTTGCCCCAGCGACGATCGTACAGGGGCATTTTGACCTCATCGATTTTGTACCCCTGGTCGGCGGCCAGAACAATCAGGTAGCGGTGCCAGTCACGACGCAGGAACATGTTCCTGACCACTTCGGCTTTAAAGGCCTTGACCGAGTTGAGATCATGTACCTTAAGTCCGAATATTTTTCGGGAAAGGTAATTATAAACCGAAGAAACGAATCGTTTCTGGTATTTCCCCTGCTTCCACCCGGCCACCAGATCAATATCTTTTTCGATTATGGGCGCCACCAGGGCGGGAATATCCTCGGGGAGATACTGCAGATCAGCCGGATAGAAAACATAAATATTTCCCGAAGCGGCGCCGAATCCGGTCTGAAGGGCTTCAGTCAGTCCCTGGTTGTGGTGGTGGCGGCGGCAAACGATAAAATCATATCGCCCGGCGGCTTCTTTGATTTCATTATAAGTGCCATCGGTCGAACCATCATCCACCAGAACCAGTTCAAACCGGTAGTCAGATTTTTTTACCATTTCACCGAAAAGCCGGCAAAACTCCGGAATATTGCCTTCCTCATTACAGGCGGGGATGATAACGGAAACAAGATTATCCAAGCGTCTACGAATCCTTCCGGGCAAGCAGTTCATCGATATCCCTGATAAGTTTCCTTGAATCAGGATTGTATTTCCGGGCCAATTCGATTTCGCGATAGCCCTTTTTCTCTAAGTCGGTGTTCCCTGTCAATTTATACATATCAATATAAAATTCAGCGAGCTTAAAATGCAAGTAAAAATCAGTCGAGTTGAATTCGATCCCCTTCTTAAAATAATACTCGGCCTCGTCATACAATTCGCTTTCCCGGGCAATAATAGCCGAGGCCAGGTTAGCGGTCTGGTTATCGGGATGATTTTGCAGATAATACTGCAAATAGCTATGCCCGGAAACGGCATCCTCATTTTTAAAAGACTCCAGGGCATGTTCATAAGATGAAAGCTGGTAACGCCGGGCCGAAGTATTTCCTGTGAATCCGGCCACCCGATAGAGATTGACATCCCGTCCCCCCACCCGGTATTTTGCGATTGAAACCGCCTGTTCCATTAATTCGGGATAACTTTCCCCGGCGCTTTCCTCATTACTGATATCCAGAAGCAAATGTGTCACCGGGTATTTTTCAAAGAAATCGGGATCGGCTTTGGCCACCCCGAACATATGAATGAAATTCATCAACCGGTTTTCGTGGGTAAATGCGGGAGCATAGGGACCCGAAACAACCGCCTCCTGTGATAGTATGGTGCCAAGATCCCTGGAATTATTGACCGTCAAAAAAGTCGCTGAATCGGACCAACTGATATATCTGATCGCCGATGGAACCAGGGCCGCAATTACAGCGGCGAGAATAAATACATTCCTGAAAACCCGTCCGGGAGACTTGAAAAATCTTGGCCGAAGACGCATCAGCAGGGTCACTGCCACAGAAATTACTATGGCCGTAACCAGAACCGTGTTGCGAACTTCGGTATAATGATACGGATACCCCAATGCATTATAAATTGGACCGATCAACTGGTAAACCGGGATTAAAACCAGGATAAAAAAGAAAACATGAAACAGCCAGTATCCCCGGCGATCAAGAGGGGATTGTGAGCCATTGATTAAATTGGCCAGAAAAACACCGGCCAGACCGCAGATCGGGTAAATCAACATGGTTTGATACCGCAGGGGACGATAATTCCAGATCATTAGTGAGCCATAGGCCGCCAGCACTAGGGCAATCATGAAGACAATCCCCGGTGTCAATCCGAAAAATTTATTTTTCCAGCTTGCCTTGAATCCAATTCGAAAAACAAAAATGAGAATAATCCCCCACGTCAGCAAAGCCGGGACAGGCATCCGCTGAAACAGATAACTTTTGGCCCCGAAGGAAAGCCAGTTATAAATGAAAATGTCGAAATTCTTAAAAGCATCCGGGGTACCATAAAGATCGACCGCCTGCTCCTCAAGATAGCCGGTGACAGCCCGCGAGGCGGGCAGATAGCTGTAGAAATACCAGAAGATCATAACCGCCGCGAATCCGATACAGAATAGACTATAACGGATAATTAATTTCCTCCAATCCGGTCGATATTCACCAAAATAGGAGTAGACAGAATAAACGGCGAACGGAAACAAATATATTAAGCCGATAACCTTACCGAAGAAAATCCCGACGGCCAGAAATAAACCGGAAATGAAAAAGGCATATGCCCGACGGCCATAAAGCAAAACGGTAAATGAAAGCACCGCGAATAAATTCATGCTGTTTTCAAGAAACGGCAGACGTCCGAAAAAAATCTGGGTATATTCGAGCGATATAAAAATGAGATAAAAGAGAGCCGCCAATGAACCGGCCGTCTTACGGACAACAAAATACATCAGGATTATGGTGGGGTACGAAAACAGCAGGCCGCATAAATTGGCCTGCCAGTAACCGACCCCGAAAATTTTAAAAACCCCCAGCGATAGCAATGTCATGGTCGATTTCAAAAAGAATATCAGCCGGAAATCATGAAGCGGATTAAAGGAACCCCAGAGAATATAATTGCGCGCAAAGGCGATATATTGCCCCGGATCGGTATAAACCCCGTGACTGGCCGACAGACCGACCGGAGGATCGGCGGTGAGCTGATTCAATCTCAGAATCAGGGCCATCACTGCCAGAACTGTAAAGGCCATCGCCTCGGTTTTCAAGGGCAGATTATATAGCTTTTTAGGATGCAAAGAATTCCTTTGTTTTCTCGGCAATATACTCTATCTGCTCATCGTGTAATTCCGGGTAAATAGGAAGAGAAAGTATTCGCTCCGCCAGAGATTCGGTCACAGGACAACAATCGGCCGTCAAACCGGCCCGCCGGAAAGCTTCCTGTTTATGAACCGGAATGGGATAATGAATCATGGTCGGAATACCGTTTTTCAGAAGAAATTCCTGCAATTGGTCGCGTCTGTCCGTCTCGATAACATACTGATGATACACCTGGTAATGATCCGGCAACTGCGCCGGGAGTCGAATCGGCAGTTCACTGAGTTTTTCGCCATACATCCCGGCAATCTGATTGCGCCGGGCATTCCATCCGTCGAGATGCCTGAGTTTAACGTCCAGCACCGCCCCCTGAATACCATCCATACGCGCATTGTATCCAATCAGATCATGATAATATTTTTTGTCCGAGCCATGATCACGAAGTCTCCGCAAGGTGGCCGCCAGATTGTCATCCGAGGTGGTAATCGCCCCCGCCTCACCATAAGCCCCCAGGTTTTTTCCGGGATAAAATGAAAATCCGGCGGCAACACCGATCGAACCAGACCGGCGATTTTTATACCGGGCTCCCTGCGCCTGGGCCGCATCCTCGACCACCATGATATTTTTCTTCCGGGCGATATTCTCAATGGCATCCATCTCGGCCATGGAACCATACAGGTGAACCGGCACGATGACTCTGGTTTTTGTCGTAATGGCTGCTTCGATTCGAGCCGGATTGATATTGCGGGTGACCCGATCAACATCAACCAGAACCGGCCTGGCCCCGGTATGGACAATGGCCGCCACCGTGGCAATAAATGTATTGGCCGCCGTGATAATCTCTTCACCCGGCCCGACTCCCAAGCCCTTGAGAATCAAAAAAAGCGCCGAGGTTCCGGAATCGACAGCTATGACATGTCTTACTCCGCAATAATCGGCGAAGTGCTCCTCAAAGCGTTTCACGGCCGGTCCAAGCGCAAAACTACTGCTTTCGATTACGCCCGCTATGCCCGTATCGATTTCATTCTTGATCGAATCGTATTGGGCTTTCAAATCCAGAAATTTAATATTCATGATTCTCCGTTGCGATGCTGTTTTGACAATAATAATAATCGGCGACATCCAAGTCAAGGCCGGGTCGGTGGACAGTTATTTCTGACAGGAGGGGATGATTATTCGTCGGCAGAAAGCAGTTCTTTATAACGAAAACAATCAATGATATGATCGTTGACCATCCCGACCGCCTGCATGAAAGCGTAACAGATGGTCGGTCCAACAAAACGAAAACCGTTTCTTTTCAAATCCCGGCTCATCGTTTTCGAGAGATAAGTCTCGGCCGGGAGTTCTTTTATGGTCTTCCATCGGTTTCTAACAGGACGGCCATCGACAAAATCCCATATATAATCGGCAAAATGCCCGTGATGTTGACAGATTTCAATATAAGCGTTGGCATTGGCAATAATCGCCCCGATTTTAAGCCGATTACGGATTATCCCCTCGTTTTGCATCAGCTTATTGATTTTCGCTTCGGAATAACGGGCGATTTTTTCGGGATTGAAATTATCAAAAGCGGTCCGATAATTCTCGCGTTTCTTTAAAATCGTCGACCAGCTCAGACCGGCCTGCATACCTTCGAGAACAAGAAATTCAAAGAGCTTTCTATCATCACGCACCGGCACACCCCATTCGCGGTCATGATACCTAACCATTAACGGATCATTACCCGCCCAGGCACATCGTCTGATCGGCTTTTGTCTCATTTATAATTTCAATTCCACCAGGGGGCGGGAATGCGAATGGCGTTGAATTATTTTAAATCCGGCGGCTTCGAACATTTCCAGCGGTCCGGTATAAACGAAGGCGGCCGGAAGTTTTTGGCCGTCCTTTGTCCGCGGGGTCGGGTAGGCTTCAATGATTTTCACTCTACGCTTTTTAATATATTTTACGGCCGCCTCGAGCATCATCCGGGCCAGTCCTTCACGGCGATAATGTCGCTCAATAAAAAAACAGTTGATGCACCAGATTTGAGTGACATCGGTCATATCTTCCCTGCGGTAGGCCTTCATCCCCTCCAAACGGGGATAATCGATACGGGGACCATAGGAACACCAGCCAACCGCTTTCTCGCCATTGAAAGCCAGCAAACCGGTCACCCGGTTTTCCATGAATAACTTCTTCATCATCTTTTTGGCCGGGGAACCTTTGGTGGCATCCCAGGTCTTGCCCCCTTTAGACACCCGCCACCACTGGCACCAGCATCCGCCGCAGGCACCGTTTTCACCGAAAAGGGCCTCGAAAGCCGGCCATAACTCAGATGAAACCTCTTTGAATGAATATTTCACCGGCTCTTTCCGATTTGCCATAAATCCTTCAATCACAAATTCTGAATGGCTCGATCATAGGGAATAAATCCGGGGATTCCCTTGACCAGGGTCAGATTGGGTTTATGGAAAGCCGGGTCATCACGGATAACCTTCAGCAATTTTTCGCGCTCGGCCGGTTCGGCCAGATGGGCAATTCCGATAGCCCGTTCACCCAGACTCAGTTTCCGGGGATCGAAAGCCCCATACTCGGTTACTATTATGGCCTGATCGGCCGGAATCGAGGTGGTGGTAATACCGGCAGGACAGCGGTCTACAATCTTTGAGATTCCGGCCCGGGTGCTCGACTTAAGAGCAATAATGGCTACTCCACCCTCGGAATACTGAGCGCCACGGATAAAATCGGCCTGTCCCCCGACCCCGCTGTATATCTGGCGGGCATCAAGCGAATCGGCCCAGATATTTCCATGCAGATCGACCCCGATGGCGCTGTTGATGGTTACCATTTTGGGATGGGCCGCAATATTGAATACGGAATTGGTATAATCCGAGGGACGGCTTTGAATTGAGCTGTTATAATGATACCAGTCGTAATCCTCAGCTGTCTCGGCAAGAAAAATCGATGAGATGGAAAAATTGATATCCTTTTTCCAGCGGTTGGTCACCACTCCCTTCCGGACCAGTTTAATCATGGCGCTGGCGAACAACTCGGTATGAATCCCAAGATCCCCGACCCCTTTGCGAATTATGGCATCGGTTACCGCTTCGGGGACTTCGCCGATACCATACTGAAGGGTCGATCCCGGTTCACTTCCTGTACCATCGGAAATATACAGCGAAGCGATTATCTCCCCAATTCTTCTGGCTCGTTCATCCGGATCATGAACCGGGCTGACCGGCAGAGGATAATCGGAATCAATCAAATAATCAATATAATTTTCGGGAATGGTGGTCCCGAGAACAAAAGGCATCTGTTTATTGCGCTCGGCAATAACCACTCCACCTTTGCGACGAACCGACTGGATGGCGGCCAGAACACCTTCCACCGTGGTCCCCAGGCTGTAATTACCGGCCGGATCAGGTCCGCTGACACAGATCAGGACAATATCGAATCCCTCACTTAACCGGGCATACTTGGGAACTTCCGAGAGATGCATCGGATGATACTTGGCCCAGCCCCGATTGACCGCCTCACGGGTAATATTACTGTTGAAAATGACCCGGTGAGTAATCCCCTGGCAGCGTTCCTCGCTAAAAAGAGGTTTGATTCTCTCTCCCAGAAGGAGAATGCTGTAGAGGGCGATATGCTTGATCGACATATCGCGGGCCAAGTGCTCCAGCAGGGTTTGCGGAGTGGCGGCATTCCCCGAGGTATAAATTACACTGCGGGGTTTGAAGATGGTCGGATTGACCACTTCCGAAACATCGGCTACTATTTTCATTGTATTATAAAATGCTACCTTTAGGGGTTATAATGTTATAATTTCAAATTAACCCGTCTGACGACCGGAAAATAATACCCGACGGCTAAATGTTCAATAGAAAACAGATAAAGGAAGAAGATAAATCCATGATGTTTATGCTGGTTCAGGTCTCCGGCAGACATAAAAAAGCGGAAGGGGTGGGAATCGAACCCACCGGAGACGGCAC